>NZ_BNHJ02000001.1:1613-3424 GCF_014905595.1 Rhodococcus sp. NKCM2511
TACGTTCCCGGGCCTTGTACACACCGCCCGTCACGTCATGAAAGTCGGTAACACCCGAAGCCGGTGGCCTAACCCCTTACGGGGAGGGAGCCGTCGAAGGTGGGATCGGCGATTGGGACGAAGTCGTAACAAGGTAGCCGTACCGGAAGGTGCGGCTGGATCACCTCCTTTCTAAGGAGCCTCTTCGTGCGGATGCACTGCTGAACAGTCAGCAGACGATCCCACGACAGAAACCGTTTAGTCCTCACATGTAGGGCTGCGGTGCTCACGGGTGGAACACTGACAACCAATTCGTTCATCGCGTCGCCGGCCATGCCGGAGTCACGAACGAGTTATATCGATGCACTGTTGGGTCCTGAGAGAACACGCGAAAGCATGTTTCTTTCTAGGCAAGACATATACAGAATTCAGATGGTGGTCATACCGCATTTCTTTCGGGAAGTGGCTGGTGCTGCTGTGAGTCTGGGTTGTGTGTGTTGTTTGAGAATTGCACAGTGGACGCGAGCATCTTTGTTGTAAGTAATGAAGAGCGTACGGTGGATGCCTTGGCACCAGGAGCCGATGAAGGACGTAGGAGGCTGCGATAAGCCTCGGGGAGCTGTCAACCGAGCTGTGATCCGAGGGTGTCCGAATGGGGAAACCCAGCACGAGTGATGTCGTGTTACCCGCATCTGAATATATAGGGTGTGTGGAGGGAACGTGGGGAAGTGAAACATCTCAGTACCCACAGGAAGAGAAAACAATAGTGATTCCGTGAGTAGTGGCGAGCGAAAGCGGATGAGGCCAAACTTTGTGCGTGTGATACCCGGCAGGGGTTGCGTATGGAGGGTTGTGGGGTTTGCATTGTCGATTCTGCCGGATCGGCCGACAGTGAGAAATTGTGGTGTTAGTCGAAGTGGTCTGGAACGGCCTGTCGTAGAGGGTGAGAGTCCCGTAGACGAAAACATTGCAACTGTCGTTGTGGATACCCAAGTAGCAGCGGGCCCGTGAAATCTGCTGTGAATCTGTCGGGACCACCCGATAAGCCTGAATACTCCCTGGTGACCGATAGCGGACTAGTACCGTGAGGGAAAGGTGAAAAGTACCCCGGGAGGGGAGTGAAATAGTACCTGAAACCGTGCGCTTACAATCCGTCAAAGCCGGTGCATGACTTGTCATGGCTGGTGATGGCGTGCCTTTTGAAGAATGAGCCTGCGAGTTAGTGGCATGTCGCGAGGTTAACCCGTGTGGGGTAGCCGTAGCGAAAGCGAGTCCGAATAGGGCGTATCCACGTTTGTGGTGTAGTGGCGTGTTCTAGACCCGAAGCGGAGTGATCTACCCATGGCCAGGTTGAAGCGACGGTAAGACGTCGTGGAGGACCGAACCCACTTAGGTTGAAAACTGAGGGGATGAGTTGTGGGTAGGGGTGAAAGGCCAATCAAACTCCGTGATAGCTGGTTCTCCCCGAAATGCATTTAGGTGCAGCGTCACGTGTTTCTCACCGGAGGTAGAGCTACTGGATGGTCTAGGGGGCCTACAAGCTTACCGAAATCAGCCAAACTCCGAATGCCGGTGAGTGAGAGCGTGGCAGTGAGACTGCGGGCGATAAGGTTCGTAGTCGAGAGGGAAACAGCCCAGATCGCCAGCTAAGGTCCCTAAGCGTGTACTAAGTGGAAAAGGATGTGGGGTCGCGAAGACAACCAGGAGGTTGGCTTAGAAGCAGCCACCCTTGAAAGAGTGCGTAATAGCTCACTGGTCAAGTGATCCTGCGCCGACAATGTAGCGGGGCTCAAGTACACCACCGAAGCTGCGGCACTCACACAATAGCCCCT